>NZ_JARVSI010000048.1:0-11880 GCF_030209255.1 Pseudomonas sp. CFBP2511
AATTCCAAAAACCCTCATCGCTTACGCGTTGAGGGTTTTTGTTTTTGTGGCGTTTATAAAACATCGCCTTGCCTGTCGCCCCATCACCCATCCCCGGTAGTCATCCAGTTCAACATGCGTGTGGCATTCCAGCGCGCTTGCCCTTATGGTTCGGCTTCAGGTTTCAATCGCACCCGCCAAGGAAGCAAGCATGTCCGTTACAACCCCGCTGAGTGCAGGTTTCATGGTGGTTCAAGGCAACCGCCCGGATGAACTGCGCAGTCTGGTTGTGTCCTGGATGCGTCGCTATCCCCTGGCACCGCTTGAGAACGAGATTGCGCTGGTGCAGAGCAACGGCATTGCGCAATGGCTCAAACTTGCGCTGGCTGAAGACGCTCAGGACGATGACAACGGCGGCTGCGGCATTGCGGCTGCGATAGATGTTCAGCTCCCTGGCAGTTTCATGTGGACGCTGTATCGCAGGGTCCTCGGCAGCGATGAAATTCCTCAGACGTCTCTGCTCGACAAGACCCCGCTGACCTGGCGCTTGATGCGCTTGCTTCCCGCACTGATCAATCAGCCCCACTTCGAGCCACTGCAGCGCTTTCTGACCGACGACACCGACCTGCGCAAGCGCTATCAATTATCTGAACGCTTGTCTGATCTGTTCGACCAATATCAGGTCTATCGCGCTGACTGGCTGGAAGACTGGGCCGCAGGCCTACACCAATTGCGCGACGCACGAGGTCAGCCACGGCCCTTGTCCATTGCCAATTGCTGGCAGGCCGAGTTATGGCGCGCACTGCTGGATGATGTCGGAGCCAAGGGCATGGCCCAGAGCCGTGCTGGCGTGCACCGGCGTTTTATCGAGCGCATTGGCACCATGACCGAAGCGCCGCCTGGCTTGCCATCGCGGGTAATCGTATTCGGCATATCGTCACTCCCGGCGCAGGCGCTGGAAGCACTGGCCGGCTTGGCGAAGTTCAGCCAGGTGCTGCTCTGTGTGCACAACCCCTGCCGTCACCACTGGACCGACATCGTCGCTGACAAGGACCTGCTGCGTCATCAGTACAAGCGTCAGGCCCGCAAGACCGGTATGCCGATGATCCTCGATCCGCAAGCGCTGCATCAGCATGCGCATCCGCTGCTCGCTGCCTGGGGAAAGCAGGGCCGTGATTACATCAACCTGCTGGACAGCCATGACGATCCGCGCAGCTATCGTTCGTCATTCAAGGACGAGCGGATTGACCTGTTCAGTGAGGTCGAGCCAACCAATCTGCTGAACCAGTTGCAGGACGATATTCTCGAACTGCGCCCGCTGGATGAAACGCGGGAGATATGGCCAGCCATTGACCCGCTTGAAGACCGCTCGGTCCGGTTTCACGTTGCCCACAGCGCGCAGCGTGAAGTGGAAGTGCTGCATGACCAGCTCCTGGCGCGGTTCAGCAAAGACCCCAACCTGCGCCCGCGTGATGTGATTGTCATGGTTCCGGACATCGACAGCTACGCGCCACACATTCGCGCTGTCTTCGGCCAGATCGAACGCGAAGATCGCCGTTTTATTCCCTTCACGCTGGCCGATCAGGGGCAACGTGGTCGTGAGCCATTGCTGATCGCTGTCGAGCATCTGCTTAAGCTCCCCGACAGCCGCTTCCCGGTCAGCGAAATTCTCGACCTGCTGGACGTTCCGGCCTTGCGAGCGCGCTTTCGCATTCAGGAGCGCGATCTGCCAACCCTGCATCGCTGGATTGAAGGCGCAGGCATCCGCTGGGGCCTCAATGCGCAGCAACGCGCCGGTCTGGGGTTGCCGGATGCGCTGGAACAGAACAGTTGGCACTTCGGCCTGCGCCGCATGTTGCTAGGTTACGCTGTGGGTGCCGGTACCGCTTATGACGGCATTGAGCCCTACGACGAGATCGGCGGGCTGGATGCTGCATTGATAGGCCCGCTGGTAGCGTTGATCGATGCGCTGCAGGTTGCCCATACAGAACTGTCCACGCCCGCCACCCCGGAGCAATGGGGCGCACGCTTGCAAGCCATTCTGCAGCTGTTCTTCATTGCTGAAAGCGAGCATGACGACTACCTGCTTGCTCAGCTCGAAACACTGCGTGAAAACTGGCTGGAAACCTGTGCAGCGGTAAACCTGATTGATGAGCTGCCGCTGACCGTGGTCCGTGAGGCCTGGCTTGCCGGGCTTGATCAGGGCCGCTTGTCTCAGCGTTTTCTGGCAGGCTCGGTCAACTTCTGCACGTTGATGCCCATGCGCGCCATCCCGTTCAAAGTGGTCTGCCTGTTGGGCATGAACGATGGCGATTACCCGCGCGCGCAACCCCCGCTGGACTTCGACCTGATGGGCAGTGATTACCGCCCCGGTGACCGTTCGCGTCGTGAAGATGACCGTTATCTGTTGCTCGAAGCCGTGCTCTCGGCGCGGGATCAACTGTACGTCAGCTGGGTTGGCCGCAGCATTCGTGACAACAGCGAGCGGCCTGCATCGGTACTGATTGGCCAGCTGCGTGATCACCTGGCCAGTGGCTGGAAACTGGCAGGCGAAGCCGACCCTGACAGCAAACTGGACGACGGCGAACGTCTTCTGAAAGCACTGACGGTGCATCACCCGCTGCAGCCGTTCAGCGCCAATTACTTTCATGCAGGCACCGGCTACTTCAGCTTCGCCCGCGAATGGCGCCTGCTGCATGAAACCGACCTCCAGGTGCCCGTGCCTCAAGCGCTTCCCCCTCACGAGCAGGAAGAGCCACTGTCCATTGCGCAATTGCAGGACTTCCTGCGAAACCCGGTAAAGCACTTTTTCAGCCAGCGCCTGAAGATCTATTTCGAGGTCGCCGAAGCGCCGCTCGCTGATGAAGAACCGTTCGTGCTCGACGCCCTTGAGCGCTACGGCCTCAGTGAAAGCCTGCTCAACGCGGCGATGGTTTCCCCTGACAATAGTGATGTCGCCCTGAAAGCCCAGGCCCTGAAACTGCAAGCCAGCGGCCTGCTGCCTCTCGCCGGGTTCGGCACCTGCATGCAGGACGAACTGATCGAGCCCTTGCCGGACGTGCTCAGGCGTTACTACGATCTGCTGACGCTGTGGCCCGAAACCTTGAGCAGTGCCTTGCCGATCAGTTTCAGCCACCGTGGCGTCAGCATCGACGGCTGGCTTGGCGGGTTACACCGCAACACTCGCGGCGAGCTATTGCTGGTCACGGCGATTCCCAACAGCATTGGCTCTAAAAAGACCCGTAAGTGGCATCGACTGATTCGCCCGTGGGTGAATCATCTGGTGGCCTGCGCCTGTGAGCTGCCATTGAGCACCGCGCTGGTGGCCAGTGACGAAACCCTGATGCTCGACCCGCTGGAAAAAGATGCTGCCATCACCACGCTGAACCACCTGCTGATGGCCTGGCTGCGCGGCATGCAACAACCGCTGCCGGTGGCCGTCAAAACCGCATTTGCCTGGCTGGGCCAACCCGCCGACAAAGCCGAAGCCGCCGCTCGCAAAGCCTACGAAGGTGACGGGCAGACCACCGATGGCGAACGACGCGAAAGCACCGCGCTGGCCCGGCAGTTTGCGGACTTCGACGCCTTGATGGACAGCGAGGAATTCGCGGGCTGGTGCGAGACACTCTACAAGCCGATTTACGACGCGCCCTGGCAGTCGTTGTCTGGCGGGGAGGGTGGCGCATGAGTAATCAATCGCTCCCTCTGGCGCTACGCTTTCCGTTACGTGGCAGCCAACTGATCGAAGCCAGCGCCGGGACCGGCAAGACCTTCACCATCTCTGCGCTGTACCTGCGTCTGGTGCTCGGCCACGGCTCCGAGCAGTCAGGTTTTGGCCGCGAATTGCTGCCGCCGCAGATCCTCGTCGTGACCTTCACCGACGCTGCCACCAAAGAGCTGCGTGACCGGATTCGTACCCGGCTGGCCGAAGCTGCGCGGTTCTTTCGTGACGAAATTAGTGCCCCCGATGAACTGATCAGCCAATTGCGCGAGCAGTTCGAGGCCGAGCAGTGGCCTGCCTGTGCCAGCCGTCTGGACATCGCCGCGCAATGGATGGACGAAGCCGCCGTCTCGACCATCCACAGCTGGTGCCAGCGCATGTTGCGCGAGCATGCTTTCGACAGCGGCAGCCTGTTCACCCAGACCCTCGAAACCGACCACAGCGACCTGCTCGGCGAAGTCCTGCGCGATTACTGGCGGCGATTCTGCTACCCCATGAGCGGTGACGCGCTGGCCTGGGTGCGGGAAAACTGGAGCGGTCCGGCGGCACTGTTGCCCCGCGTACGTGGCTTGTTTGGCCGTGACCGCAGCACCAACACCCAAGCGCCGGCCGAGCTCATCGAGGCGTCGTTGCTGGAGCGTCGGGCAGCGCTTGCCGCCCTGAAAGCCCCTTGGGCCGTATGGTCTGACGAGCTCTACACGCTCTGCCAGGACGCCGTGGCCCGCAAGGTGGTCGATGGCCGCAAGATGCAGGAGCGCTTCTTCAAACCCTGGTTTGAAAAGCTCGCCGCGTGGGCCGCTGACGAAACTCAGGAAGCGCTGGACCTGGGCACCGGCTTCACACGCTTGACCCCAGACGGCGTCGCCGAGGCCTGGAAAAGTGATCCACCGTCGCACCCGGCGTTTGCAGCAATGGCGCAGCTGAAAGCAGCGCTCGACGGTCTGCCCAAGCCAGATGCGGCCGTGCTGCAACATGCCGCGCAGTGGGTCAGTGCGCGTTTTGAAGAAGAGAAGCGCCGCCGTGCCGAAATGGGTTTTGACGACATGCTGCTCAGGCTCGACGGCGCATTGCACGGCGCGGGCGGCGAGCGGCTGGCGACGCTGATTCGCGAGCAGTTTCCGGTGGCGCTGATCGATGAGTTTCAGGACACCGATCCGGTGCAGTACCGGATCTTCGACAGCATCTATCGTCTGGAAGGCAACGACGAGCAAACCGGCTTATTTCTGATCGGCGACCCCAAGCAAGCCATTTACGCCTTCCGTGGCGCCGACATCTACACCTACCTGCGCGCCCGGCAGGCCACCGATGGTCGCTGGCACACGCTGGACACCAACTATCGCTCCAGCCACGCGATGGTCGAGTCGGTCAACCATGTCTTCACGCGAGCAGAGCAACGCCCGGAAGGTAAAGGTGCGTTTCTGTTCCGTGACGAGAAAGGCAATCAGGTGCCGTTCTCCGATGCCTTGGCCCAAGGTCGCAAGGAAACTCTGGAAGTCGATGGCGCCGCGCTCACCGCATTGACCGTATGGCATCTTGAGAGCGAGCAGCCGGTGTCCGGTGTCGTCTATCGCCAGCAGCTTGCAAGCCGCTGCGCCAGCGAGATCGTGCGCCTGCTCAACGCCGGTCAGCAGGGCCGCGCGGGCTTCACTGTACCGGGCAATGCCCAGCGTGGGCTGCGTCCGGCCGACATCGCGATTCTGGTTCGCGACGGCAAAGAGGCGCAGGCGGTGCGCAGTCAACTGACGGCGCGTGGCGTGCGCAGCGTGTACCTGTCGGACAAGGATTCAGTGTTCGCCGCGCAGGAGGCGCACGACCTGCTGTCCTGGCTCAAAGCCTGCGCCGAGCCGGATTCCGAACGTACGCTGCGCGCGGCACTGGCCTGCATCACCCTCGACCTGCCGCTCGCCGAGCTGGAGCGTCTGAATCAGGACGAACTGGCGTGGGAACAGCGCGTCATGCAGTTCCGTGGCTATCGTGCCGTATGGCGCAGCCAGGGCGTGCTGCCGATGCTGCGCCGCCTGCTGCATGACTTTGCCCTGCCGCAGACCTTGATGACCCGCACCGACGGCGAGCGAGTGCTGACCAATCTGCTGCACCTGTCCGAACTGCTGCAACAGGCCGCCGCCGAGCTGGATGGCGAACAGGCGTTGATTCGTCATCTGGGCGATCACCTGGCGCTGTCCGGGCAGGCCGGAGAAGAACAGATCCTGCGCCTGGAAAGCGACGAGCAACTGGTCAAAGTCGTCACCATTCACAAGTCCAAGGGGCTGCAATACCCGCTGGTGTTCCTGCCGTTCATCTGCTCGTCCAAACCGGTCGACGGCAGCCGCCTGCCACTGCAGTTTCATGATGCCGATGGCCGCGCGCAGATCAGTCTGCAGCCCACCGAGGCGCTGATTCAGCAAGCCGATGACGAGCGCCTGGCAGAAGACCTGCGCTTGCTTTATGTCGCGCTGACCCGTTCGGAGCATGCCTGCTGGCTAGGCGTTGCCGACCTCAAACGCGGCAATGCCAACAGCTCGATGTTGCACCGCTCGGCGCTGGGCTATTTGCTGGGTGGCGGTACGGCGCTGCCCGAGTCGGCTGACCTCAAGGTCTGGCTGCGTGATCTGGCCGAGGGTTGCAGCGCGATTGCTTTGCAGCCGGTTCCCGAACCCACCGATGACAGCTTCAGTGCGCCGCGTAACGAGGCCTCGCTGGTCAAACTGCTGGTACCCAAACGCCGTGCTGCCGAGAACTGGTGGATCGCCTCCTATAGCGCCCTGCGCATCGGCGACACCGTAACGGCAGGTGCCGACGAGTCACCTGACAGCCCGCAGGCACAAAAGCTGTTTGACGACGAGCGCCTTGATCCCGAAGCGCCTCGCGACATACTGGTCAGCGGCGGCGATATCCACCGCTTCCCGCGTGGCCCGAACCCCGGCACCTTTCTGCACGGGTTGCTGGAATGGGCAGGCAACGAGGGGTTTGCGAACACTGCGCGTGATCCGGTCGAGCTGGAAAGTGCCGTCGCCCGTCGCTGCAATCGACGCGGCTGGAAGGGCTGGATCATCACCCTGCGCGACTGGCTGCAGCAGATGCTGAACATGCCGCTGCGCCTCTCGCCTGATTCCACGCCGGTTGCATTAGGCGACCTGAATCAGCCCAATCAGTACCGCGTCGAAATGGAGTTCTGGTTCGCCAGCACTAACGTCAACGTGGCGCAGATGGATACCCTTGTGCGCCGTTTCACCCACGACAATGCGCCACGGGCCGCCACCGAAACCGTCTCGCTCAACGGCATGTTCAAAGGCTTCATCGACCTGACATTCGAGCACGAAGGCCGTTACTACGTGGCTGACTACAAGTCCAACTGGTTAGGCAGCGATGACGACGCCTATACCGATCTGGCGATGGAAACAGCGATTCTCGACAACCGCTACGACCTGCAATACGTGCTTTATCTGCTGGCGCTGCATCGACAGCTCAAGACACGCATGGCCGATTATGACTACGACCAGCACATGGGCGGCGCGCTTTACCTGTTCCTGCGCGGCAGCCGTTCCGCCTCTCAAGGCGCGTATTTCACTCGTCCGCCACGCGAACTGATCGAGAGCCTGGACCTGCTGTTTCAGGGCAAACCCTTAACGCCTGACCTGCCTGGAGCATTGGCATGAGCCGTTCGTTCGACGATCTGTTGCCCACTGCGCTGGACGACATCAGCCTCGCCGACTTGAGCCCGTTGACCCGCGCCGACGATCTGCTGATGCTGCTGGAACGCTGGGTCGAGCGCGGTTGGTTGCGCGCCCTGGACCGGGCTTTTGTCGCGTTCCTCAGCGACCTCGACCCGCAGGCCGATCCACTGGTGCTGGTCGCTGCGGCCCTCACCAGCCATCAACTGGGCCACGGCCATGTCTGCCTCGATCTTTACGAGACCTTGAAAGAGCCGGACTTCGCCTTGTCACTGCCGCCCGAAGGTGATCAGCAAGACGGGGCAATGCTGCTGCCCTCGCAACTGCTGGCAGCGCTGGATGGCGCAGCGTGGTGCCAGGCGCTGGCGCGCAGCATGCTGGTCGCGCAAGCCACAGACTCAAGCGCCGAGGCGCTGCAAAAACCCTTGGTGCTGGCAGAGCGACGGTTGTACCTGCGCCGCTACTGGACCTATGAACGCCGCATCGCTGCAGCCCTGCGTCGGCGTCTGGAACAAGCCGATGCTCCGCCCGACGATCTGCCGCAGCGCCTGAACGCTTTGTTCGGGCCTGCGAACTCAGCGCCGGACGCCATCATCGACTGGCAAAAACTGGCCTGCGCACTGGCAACCCGCCGGGCATTCAGCATCATCACCGGCGGCCCCGGCACGGGCAAAACCACCACCGTGGTGCGCTTGCTGGCGTTGCTTCAGGCTCCTGCCGTGCAGAGCGGCCAGCCGCTGCGCATTCGTTTGGCAGCGCCGACGGGCAAGGCGGCAGCACGTCTGACCGAATCCATCAGCCAGCAAGTGCAAAGCCTGGACGTCAGCGCCGAGGTGCGGCAGAAAATCCCCAGTGAAGTCACCACCGTGCACCGCTTGCTGGGCAGCCGCCCTGGCACGCGCCATTTCCGTCACCACGCAGGTAACTTGCTGCCACTGGACGTGCTGGTCGTCGACGAAGCGTCCATGATCGATCTGGAAATGATGGCCAACCTGCTCGACGCACTGCCGCCGCATGCGCGCATGGTTCTGCTCGGCGACAAAGACCAATTGGCTTCCGTCGAGGCGGGCGCGGTACTGGGTGATTTGTGTCGCGACGCCGAAGACGGCTTCTACAGCCCGCAAACCCAGACCTGGCTCGAAGCTGTCAGCGGCGAAGACCTCAGCAAAGGCATGTTGCGCCAAGGCGATGCGCAGCAACATCCACTGGCCCAACAAGTGGTCATGCTGCGCCACTCGCGCCGTTTTGGCCAAGGCAGCGGCATCGGCCAGTTGGCCCGGCTGGTTAACCAGCAACAGGATCAGCAGGCGAGGGCGCTGCTGTCGGCAGGCAGTCACGCCGATCTGTTCGCCTTGGCGCTCAAGGGCGAGCAAGACCTCAAGTTCGAGCGGCTGGTGCTGGAAGGCCTTGGCCAAGGCGGGCAAGGCCCGCAGGGTTATCGGCATTACCTGAACGTGCTCGGTGTCGAGCGCCCGGCAGTAGGCGCTGAACTGGACGACGAATGCTGGACCCGATGGGCACGCTCGGTACTCGACGCCTTCGACGCGTTCCAGTTGCTCTGCGCGGTACGCAAAGGCCCGTGGGGCGTAGAAGGCTTGAACCAACGCATCACCCATGCGTTGTTCAATGCGCAGCTGATCGAGAGCGAACAGCAATGGTACGAAGGCCGGCCAGTACTGATGACCCACAACGACTATGGCCTTGGCTTGATGAACGGCGATATCGGCATCACCTTGCGACTGCCCGAGCGCGATGGTGAGGGCAAACAGGTCCTGCGCGTCGCCTTCCCGCGCAACGATGGCAGCGGCGGCGTGCGCTTCGTCCTGCCCAGCCGCCTCAACGAAGTCGAAACCGTCTACGCCATGACCGTGCATAAATCCCAAGGCTCGGAATTCGCCCACACCGCCCTGATCCTGCCCGAAGCCCTCAACCCGGTACTGACTAAAGAACTCATCTACACCGGCATCACCCGCGCCAAACACTGGTTCAGCCTGATCGAACCGCGCCAGGGCATCTTCGAAGAAGCTTTGCGCCGCAAAGTCAAACGCCTGAGTGGCCTGATGCTCGGGCTTTGAGCCTGCCCGTGATCACGCCTAAGCCGCCTCCAGTCTGTTATGCACAAGTCTTGAAGGCTCTGAAAAGCTGGCGTCTGCCCGGATGGCGCGGGAGCGGACCTGGCGCTTCGCTTGTAGCGGGACTCGTCCGCGAACTGCCGGGAAGGCAGCAACGGTACACACGGTACATCAGACGCAACTGAGGCAGCCCGTTTCAGGGCCGCCGCAGATCCGACACAACACCTCACACGCCATAATCCACATACCGCGCCATAAGGTTCGGGCGGCTAAACGTGTCAATCGCATAAACCCGCTGCCACATGGCACCAACCTCGGTCTTGAACGTGGCGTCGTCCATATCGATCCAGTAGCGAGGGTTGCGGCCGCGCTGCTGATCGTAACGGGCGGTGACCGGGTCCAGATGCCTGTACGGTTCGAACAGCGGAATGTCCGGAATCGGGCCGCTGGTGTCCATGTAGTTTTGCAGGAAGTCCCAGAGTGCGCAGGGGCGTTGCTGGAAGTCGTCGGGGCCGAGCAGCGCGTGGAAGTTGATGTGCTGCTCCTCATAGCGATGCTGGAGTAGCAGGCCGTAATACGGTCCATGACGATCATGCGTGGTGATCATGTAGGCATCGAACTCGTAGAACGGCGCGACGAACTCGTCGATCACCCCTTCTTTTCGATGGCGTTTGTAGCCGAAGATCGTGACCAGACCGGTTCTGCGATTGAGCTCCCAGAGTGGACCTTTTGGGGGGCGGAACCAGACTCTGGGAAAGTAGTTGATGACGACGTGGCCAATGATCCAAAAGGCCAGCCAAGGTCCCATAAGAATCGGAAATGTTTCGATAACATTGTTAACGTACAGGGTGAAGGCTGACCCCGCCGGCTTGTTTATACCCAAAAAACTTACAAGCAAAAACATAGGTAGCAAGATAATGAAAGACCATTTCCCACCCTGCTGCATGAACAACCATAATTGCGTTTGAAACGGCAGCTGAGCAAAGCGGAATCGCTCTTGGTCATGTTTTTGATGTAAGTCAACTGATTCAAATTTGGCCGGCACATAAGTCTTATCAGCTTTCTGCCGTATTTTGTCCACCTGAGCTTTTTGCCAAAACCTCATGCTCTCAGGTGTGTGGCTCATCATTAGTTCAATAGGCACTGTCCCCTGAGTCGAGGACCAAGGCAGACGTGTAGCGCCAGACAAAATAGGGAGGCTCTTTAGTGCAGGTGCTTGTCGTAAAGTTTTGCCTGGGCTATACGCACGAGAGCCGTAATAAGATCTATGGATTGACTCAGTCATTAGGCTTAGCCTTGTGGGTTGATTCGTCAGCCCAAAATGGCTGGTTGACTTTGTTGAAGTCTGGCTTGGCCCACGCTTCGCTAAATTGGGTTCCATCCTTGATGGGCGGCGCAGGAAAGTGTCGCTTTTCCCCACTGCGTATCAGAGTGAATTGTGCTCTTACTGCCCATTCAAAATGATGTGTCGTATTGCCAGTTGATGAGGTTGTGTTTATGGGTGTGGAGAAATAAAGCTCCAGCGCGTCAGGATGAAGTCGCTGGGCTTTAGGCGATTCTGGTCTAAGAGAATTTTTCGCATTCGTTTGATAGTGTATCCCTTGATTGCTCGAAACATTACTAACAAGCTTCAGTCTGCATTCGGCTTGTATGCTAAGGCTATCCAGCCTACTAATCAGGCCCGGCAACCGACTTTCCAAACGAATAATCGTGTCTGAAATACGTATTGCATAAGGTGTTTCTGCGTGGGCATCAAATGTAGCCTGCGGATCATAACTCGGATTTTTACTGATGGTGATAGTGATGGCAGCAAGTAAGCTTATAAGTCGGTAGAGTGCTTCCTGGGGATCCTGTAAATAGTGGTCTGCCCGATTGCTTTCGCCAAACGGACCGTTTGCCAACCAGGATTCCATTGGTGTTGAACTCAGTAAAACGACTACCCCCACACCCGTTCCGATCAGCAATAACGCGATCCAGCTAAGAGCATTTAATTTGAATAGTTTAGTCGCGCCTCCAAAACCTGCGCCCAGGGTTCCTGCTAGCCCTCCTGTGGATATCAGTAGATAACCGTACGTGGCCTGATCGTTCCAGCGCCAAGCATACCAAGCGTCGTAAAGATTTAATCCGGTCAAAGCCACACCGGACAAAAATTGTAGGATCAGTCGAGCAGTAAGCTCTTTGGTTAAAATATTACCAAGTGCAGTACCAAGCCAGCGTTTTGCCTGGGTTTCAGAAACTGTTAATAGTGTCTTTCTCGAGAGCGCAATCGCGGACTGGGTGCCGGCAAACTTTACAGCTAAGGCTTCTAATGCGATCACTAAGTCTAATCCGGCGCTTAGCACACCACCGGATGCTCGATGTTTATTTTTCTCCCTAACTGTCTGCTCCCAAGCAGACACCTCCGAACTCACATTCCAAACCTCCAACATCAACACCG
>NZ_JARVSI010000031.1:0-6199 GCF_030209255.1 Pseudomonas sp. CFBP2511
ACGACAGCTCGGAAAACCTTAGCGTACGATTTTTTCCGAATTCTCTAGGCTCCCCATATATGTTTGTCGCTGACGATATTCGTCATTTGGATCACCTTCGCAGAGCCCCGGAGCGGTTGCCGCCGCTGTTGCCGGGGATTGGGGGAGGGGAGGCGCGCAGCGCCTCCCCGGTTCACTTAGGCCGTGATTTGGGCCCAATTGAAAAGAGCCGGCGTTTCAGCACGAACTATTGCCACGCACTCGTCGTGAGTAAGCGTGAAAGGGCCTGTGAAACGAAAATAGCGGCTGCCGATCCGCACATAGATCCGCGTCATCGTACCGTTAGTGAACTCACTCATCTTGAACGACGAGGTTTCTTGATCATGGGTCCAGCCCATAGGGGGGAGGGTTGAGAGCGCATCGTCATAGGCAGTCTCGTCGATGGCAATGGGAGCTTCTTTGCTGATTGCTTCAATGCGCTTTACTGCTTGATCGCTGGTCATAACTCGCATGCCTGGGTAACGGCTAGCCAGCGTTGCGAGCGTTGTCCCACACTGATCAACCCATTCGCCAGCGTCATTTTTTAGAGCGTAAGCCCAGATGTAGTGGTGGCCGGGTTGGTAGAAAACATGAACGGTATTAGTGGTCATAGTTGCCTCTTTCGCAGATTCCCCCGAAGCGGTTGCCGCCGCTTGCACCGGGGTGTCGAGGCTGGATTGCTTCGACGTGGTTATTATCTCAAACCACGCCGAGGAAGTCTACTTTTTGTGCGTATATATCATACAAAAAAGATACTTACGAAAACATGATGGTGTACATACCAACGAGCACTGAGCATGCAGCAATGGCATAACACGCCAGAGCAAGATAAACCGCCTCTGGCACCAGCTCGCTGCGCGTGAACCCAGCCATCAGGAATGCGAAGGCAGCCGAGAATGGCGATAGCCACAACATCCAACCCGGTATTGGCTGATCAAGCATGCCGATCAGGATAGGGGTCAAAATCAACATAAAGGCTAATGCAATGTACTGAAAGCACTTGACGTTTCGTGAGCCCCAATCCTCTGGGGTATCTTGATCGGAACGGCTCTCATGAGGTTGTTTCATCTTTTAATCCCTTTCCAGTTTGATCATAGGAAACGCTCCAGAGCGATGGAGCGTTTGTGACGGTATTAGATTTCCCGGCGTAATCAATGTGTAACATCATCGTCAAAGCAGTTGCTTTCGGACTCGTCAAAGCCGAACGGGTAAGAGTCCCAAACCTCTTGCGGAATGTCTTCAATTACGCCGTCCAGCAGAGCGATTTCAGCGGCACGCATTTCTGCAAGATCATTATCCCTCGACTCTTCGGCGTCGGCTTCAAGTTCACAGCCGTTTTCCTCAACGTGCAAACGCCAGTGAGCCCCACGGGTGGAAGCCTCCCAACCGTCGTGCCAGGCTTCGTTGAGCTGCGGAACATTTCTGAAAAGCGCTGGGATCTGAACTTCACCAGCGAACTGGGCGTTTGCTCCCGCGATGTGCGCCTCAATCATGTTTTCCTCTTGCGTCAACTCGTCGCCATTGATCAGTGCTTTTTCAAAGGTTACGCGAATATCAAGTATTTCAAGGAAAGTGGCGTTCATGATGAGTCTCCTTCGCAGTTACCGGGTAGAGGTTGCCGCCTCAGTGCCAGGGTCAGAGCGGTTTGCTTTGACGGGATAAGTATCTCATTTGCGGCTTGATAAATCAACTATTTATCATATAAATGCTGACAAAAAGTATACTATTAACGCCTCGATTCCGACCGCGTGCGCGCACGTCCAGTCGATGGCCAACTCACCCCGCGCCCTGTTCAACCCCGCTTTTTCGAGCACGGTCTTTCGCGTGAGCCTGCGCGGTCCCGTGACGCAAGGCACTGCAAGACGACAGGTCCCGGCAGGTCCAATGGTGCAGCAACCGGGGTAGGCCGGAACGGCCGCAGGGGCAGGCCCCTGTTCGGAGCGACGGCGGAGACCTGGTGCTGACACACCATCGCAGGTGGCATTTGTGGGATCCGGGGTAGCGCAGCGCAGGGGCTGGCCCCTGTTCGGAGCGACGGCGGAGACGGCTTTTGATCTTGGAAGGCAAACGGAGTGCGCAGCCCGGAACGGGCGAAGGCGTGAGGATGGAAGCCCGAAGGGCCAAGACCCGGCGTGCTCTTGGCCGGGGCTTGGTTCACGACAGCCGATGAGGCGAAGCCGAGCACGCCCAAACTCACTTGAGGTTGGTGATGATCCAGACACCCGCTGTGGAAAGTGAAACGATATATAGACCAATAAGAAACCTGAGTAGCGAGTAGGACCGAACCACCATGTGTATGGCTGCGCCCAGATACACAAAAATCAAGCTGAACCATGCGGCAAGTACAAGAGCGTTATGGACTTGACGATACTCCGGAGACGGTTCAACCCAAGCTCCATAAGCGACAGCCAGCGTAGGGATCAGACAGATGAGTAACGCTTTAATAGCGAGGTTCCGGGTCCTCGGCCGCTTACGGTCGAATCGCTCGCTGGTGATGTTTTGGGGCATAAGGGCACCATCATTGTGGTTGTGGGTAAGGTTGGGCTATAGCACGCACCTGATCTTCAAGTTCAGCTGGCACCCAGACCAACACCGGGATTAGCTCTTGCGCACCTGCATTAGCAAGCGCAGCGTTGACTCGTTGTACTGCAGCGTAAATGACCTGTTTTTTCTCCCCCGTCTCATCGGCTAGGGCAACGGGCTTCTTCCCTTCGACCAGTACCGCCCGGGCAAGCTCGACGGTTTTGACGCTCATTGAGCGTAAGGCAGCGGAGTATGATTCCCATTGTTCCGGTGTATATCGTGTCTTGGTCATGCAAGTTCTCCTAGTGTGTTTAGGCTGGGCCTTGTGTAGGCCCAGCCCGGTTTTATGGTCGTCCCGATCTTACGGCGGTCGGATTAGGTGATGCCCAACGGTTGATCGGCCCTAGGAGAAGCTGCAAGCACATCCTAGATAGCCTCATCGCTCTTACGCGCTGATAGGCTCTGTGACAGGCGTTCGATGATTGCACCGTGGGGCAGAGTCGCCAAGCCCAGAAAAGTCCAGTAGCGGCCTTCCCAGTGCGCGTAAATGCGCGTTACGTTCCCCACCACGCAGTTTTCAAGCTTGAAAGTGTCGCATTGTCCGTCAGCTTCGTAATCAGACACTGGCTGATTAGCCGCTGCGTGATTGAAACGTGCTTGTGTTGTTTCAATTGGGCGAGTCCCGTACACAGCTTCTTGATCGAGCAGGAACCCTTCCTCGTCCCCGAGTACCGCGCCGGGGTGGCTGATCTGCAGTTCTGGCAGCATCAGCAAGCGGTTACGAGTCGCCCAGATACCTGGTGCAACTTCGCGAGCGTAATCAATGATGGTCGTTTGGCCTGGCACATAAAAAACTTTGAACATGGCTAATACTCCTATCTGCGACAGATACCGGGCGCCCATGGCGCCCGGTGACTTTGATTACGCAGCGATCAAACCGACGCGCAGCTGCTCGGCCATTGCCCACAAGGCACGATTCAATTTCACGTCCTGATCTATGCCATTCACTGCGCGCGTCGTCATTGGTCGACCTTTGGCATTGCGGCCACGCAGGCCACCACGGATAACGTTTTCTTGAACCCGATTGAACGTGGTCCAAAGGTCGTTGGAGTGATCCTCTAAACGTCGAGCACGCAAGAGCTGGGAAGCGGTAATCGGCGCAGGGCCTTCGCGCTGGTCGTAGCGGTAAGCTATTGCGCCGGCTGCCAGAGCAAGCTGTTCAAACTCCTGCAGTTTTGTCTGTTTCATCACGTCGCGTTGTTCATCGGCTTTTTTGAACTGATCGAGGACGGTATAGGCTCCTTCAATCACTTCGCCAATAACGTCATGCTTGCCGCTGTGACGTACTCGCTGATCTGCGAATGACTCACCCAGTACAAGGCCGTTAGCGCAAACAAACCGGAAAACACCGCCAATCATCTGGTAGCTCGACGAACCGTCGTGGCTATTCAGCAGAATAATTTCGTTGGCTTCCTTGTCCATGATGTTGCTGGCATGACGCAGACGGATCATGTGCTTGGTGTGTTCAACTTTCTCAACATTTCGCACACGTGTCTGGCAAACCATGAAGGGTTCGAAGCCTTCCTTGCGCAAGCCATTGAGCACTTCGACAGTAGGAATGTAGCGGTAGCGTTCAGAGCGGCTGTCATGCGCTTCCATCGCGTAGATAGACGGCGCGACGGTGCGAATCTGATCGTCGGTCAGTGGCTGGACCGAACGAAGCATATTCGGGTTACGGAAATTGCTGGATAGACGCATTGGATAATCTCCTTCGCAGTTGCCCGGAGCGGTTGCCGCCGCGTATTCCGGGTGTCGATGCCGTGTTGCTTCGACGTGATCATTATCAGCGTTCACGCCGAATAAGTCAACATTCTGTACTAAATTAAATGACTAAAAGTATATATTTCTCGCGTGCGAGAAGTAGGCTTTTTATGTGCTTATTGCCTTTAGGACTGCGGGTAAAGACGGTATACATCCACCAGCCCCATCGCCTCGCGACTGTCTTTCTTGAGAACGTTGTAGCCGTCCGCACCGCGATAAATATCGGTAGCCCCTTCGAGAGTGAGCGCGTTGCCGCCGTGGTCGATAGCTAGGATGCGCATAAACCGCTTGTACCCCTCGGGGCTACCGATGTTTCTTCCGAACACGGGACCGAGCACCAACCCCCGGTAACTGCCGGGGACAGAATCAGGCCAGCCCTCTGGAAAATAGCCCTCATACAAATCCAGCAAACTCAGCTGGTAGCTGGCGGCAAAGCTTTCGATGGCGTCGATGGAAACACCGTCCCATTTCCAGTCATATATTTCGTCGTGCATGCCGTTACCCTCCTGCCGGGTTTGCTCGTCTTAATTGCCCAGATCGACTACTTGGTCCGTATCAGTGCCGCCGATCCAGAGAACTCGGAACTGTTCGGACTCGGTTTTTCTCTGGGTTATCGTCACTCGACCACAACGCATGCAATGCGCAATTGCGGTAACTACGTCACGCGCAAGGTTCATTCGGTCTGCAATGTCAGCGGCTTCAAGTTCCCACTGCGTGGCCAAGCGCGAGTGATTTCTGAATTCAACGATCAGAGGCTTGAGCTCGTCCTCGTCACTGAACAATTCCGCTTGAACCTCTTCCAGCGACGTGAACCGCTTTGGACCGGTATTCACGTCGGTGGCTATGATCGAATAGCCAAAGGAAAAAGCATCAGTGGCGATACGGTGAACAAGTGATTTGGCGTTGAGCATGATCGTGTCCTTCTGCAGTTTGCCCGGAAGAGGTTGCCGCCTCAGTGCCAGGGTCATCGCTACTTGCTTTGACGGGATCAGTATCTCATTCGCAGCCAAATAAATCAACTTTTTGTACGAAAATAGGTGACATAAAATAGATTTACATGTGTGGTTTATATGCTACAATTGCACCATGAATACGATCAAACAAACCGCAACGTTCCGCACCTGGGAAAGCAAACTCAAGGACAACCGAGCCAAGGCCGCTATTGCAGCTCGTATCTTGCGCGTAGCCAACGGCTTGATGGGAGACGTTTCACCTGTCGGCCAAGGGGTCAGCGAGTTACGCATTCACTATGGCCCGGGTTATCGGGTCTACTTCCAACAACGGGGTAACGAGCTGGTGATCCTGCTGTGCGGGGGGGACAAATCCTCTCAGGCTCGCGACATAGAGACTGCCAAAACACTGGCTCATGACTGGAGTGAAAATGAATGAAAGAATCACTGTATGACTACGACCCAGCCGCGGCGCTGGTCGACGCTGAAAGCATCACAGTCTTCATTGCTGATGCGTTTGAAACGGGCGATGCCGCACATATCGCACAGGCCCTTGGTGTGGTGGCACGCGCCAAGGGAATGAGCGAAATAGCGAAGGTATCAGGGCTATCACGCGAATCGCTTTACGTGGCGTTTAGTGACAAGGGTAATCCGACGCTGAAAACCATGCTTGCCGTGATGCGCGCCGTAGGGGTAGACATGACAGCACGTGCCCATTCACCGACTTAACGCGTTTTGATAGCCGGTGGACCTGACGCCACTGGCTTTCTGAGCTGATTCTGCCGCGCCTCGATGCCGACCGCGTGCGCGCACGTCCAGTCGATGGCCAACCCACCCCGCGCCCTGTTCAACCCCGCTTTTTCGAGCACGGTCTTTCGCGTGAGCCT
>NZ_JARVSI010000039.1:2500-5215 GCF_030209255.1 Pseudomonas sp. CFBP2511
CGAACGGGGACCAGCCCTTAAGTTGTATTGAGATTAGCGGAACGCTCTGGAAAGTGCGGCCATAGTGGGTGATAGCCCTGTACGCGAAAATCCCTTTGCAATGAAATCGAGTAGGACGGGGCACGAGAAACCTTGTCTGAATATGGGGGGACCATCCTCCAAGGCTAAATACTACTGACTGACCGATAGTGAACCAGTACCGTGAGGGAAAGGCGAAAAGAACCGCGGAGAGCGGAGTGAAATAGATCCTGAAACCGTATGCGTACAAGCAGTGGGAGCCCACGTTGTTGGGTGACTGCGTACCTTTTGTATAATGGGTCAGCGACTTATTTTCAGTGGCGAGCTTAACCGAATAGGGGAGGCGTAGCGAAAGCGAGTCTTAATAGGGCGTCTAGTCGCTGGGAATAGACCCGAAACCGGGCGATCTATCCATGGGCAGGTTGAAGGTTGGGTAACACTAACTGGAGGACCGAACCGACTACCGTTGAAAAGTTAGCGGATGACCTGTGGATCGGAGTGAAAGGCTAATCAAGCTCGGAGATAGCTGGTTCTCCTCGAAAGCTATTTAGGTAGCGCCTCATGTATCACTGTAGGGGGTAGAGCACTGTTTCGGCTAGGGGGTCATCCCGACTTACCAAACCGATGCAAACTCCGAATACCTACAAGTGCCGAGCATGGGAGACACACGGCGGGTGCTAACGTCCGTCGTGAAAAGGGAAACAACCCAGACCGTCAGCTAAGGTCCCAAAGTCATGGTTAAGTGGGAAACGATGTGGGAAGGCTTAGACAGCTAGGAGGTTGGCTTAGAAGCAGCCACCCTTTAAAGAAAGCGTAATAGCTCACTAGTCGAGTCGGCCTGCGCGGAAGATGTAACGGGGCTCAAACCATGCACCGAAGCTACGGGTATCACCTTTGGTGATGCGGTAGAGGAGCGTTCTGTAAGCCTGTGAAGGTGAGTTGAGAAGCTTGCTGGAGGTATCAGAAGTGCGAATGCTGACATGAGTAACGACAATGGGTGTGAAAAACACCCACGCCGAAAGACCAAGGTTTCCTGCGCAACGTTAATCGACGCAGGGTTAGTCGGTCCCTAAGGCGAGGCTGAAAAGCGTAGTCGATGGAAAACAGGTTAATATTCCTGTACTTCTGGTTATTGCGATGGAGGGACGGAGAAGGCTAGGCCAGCCTGGCGTTGGTAGTCCAGGTTTAAGGTGGTAGGCTGAGATCTTAGGTAAATCCGGGATCTTAAGGCCGAGAGCTGATGACGAGTGTTCTTTTAGAACATGAAGTGGTTGATGCCATGCTTCCAAGAAAAGCTTCTAAGCTTCAGGTAACCAGGAACCGTACCCCAAACCGACACAGGTGGTTGGGTAGAGAATACCAAGGCGCTTGAGAGAACTCGGGTGAAGGAACTAGGCAAAATGGCACCGTAACTTCGGGAGAAGGTGCGCCGGTGAGGGTGAAGCATTTACTGCGTAAGCCCACGCCGGTCGAAGATACCAGGCCGCTGCGACTGTTTATTAAAAACACAGCACTCTGCAAACACGAAAGTGGACGTATAGGGTGTGACGCCTGCCCGGTGCCGGAAGGTTAATTGATGGGGTTAGCGCAAGCGAAGCTCTTGATCGAAGCCCCGGTAAACGGCGGCCGTAACTATAACGGTCCTAAGGTAGCGAAATTCCTTGTCGGGTAAGTTCCGACCTGCACGAATGGCGTAACGATGGCGGCGCTGTCTCCACCCGAGACTCAGTGAAATTGAAATCGCTGTGAAGATGCAGTGTATCCGCGGCTAGACGGAAAGACCCCGTGAACCTTTACTATAGCTTTGCACTGGACTTTGAATTTGCTTGTGTAGGATAGGTGGGAGGCTTTGAAGCGTGGACGCCAGTCTGCGTGGAGCCAACCTTGAAATACCACCCTGGCAACTTTGAGGTTCTAACTCAGGTCCGTTATCCGGATCGAGGACAGTGTATGGTGGGTAGTTTGACTGGGGCGGTCTCCTCCTAAAGAGTAACGGAGGAGTACGAAGGTGCGCTCAGACCGGTCGGAAATCGGTCGTAGAGTATAAAGGCAAAAGCGCGCTTGACTGCGAGACAGACACGTCGAGCAGGTACGAAAGTAGGTCTTAGTGATCCGGTGGTTCTGTATGGAAGGGCCATCGCTCAACGGATAAAAGGTACTCCGGGGATAACAGGCTGATACCGCCCAAGAGTTCATATCGACGGCGGTGTTTGGCACCTCGATGTCGGCTCATCACATCCTGGGGCTGAAGCCGGTCCCAAGGGTATGGCTGTTCGCCATTTAAAGTGGTACGCGAGCTGGGTTTAGAACGTCGTGAGACAGTTCGGTCCCTATCTGCCGTGGACGTTTGAGATTTGAGAGGGGCTGCTCCTAGTACGAGAGGACCGGAGTGGACGAACCTCTGGTGTTCCGGTTGTCACGCCAGTGGCATTGCCGGGTAGCTATGTTCGGAAAAGATAACCGCTGAAAGCATCTAAGCGGGAAACTTGCCTCAAGATGAGATCTCACTGGAACCTTGAGTTCCCTGAAGGGCCGTCGAAGACTACGACGTTGATAGGTTGGGTGTGTAAGCGCTGTGAGGCGTTGAGCTAACCAATACTAATTGCCCGTGAGGCTTGACCATATAACACCCAAGCAATTTGAGTCGAATGACCAGATTGCGGTGACTGTGGAGATGACACGAACCGAAGGTTTGCG
>NZ_JARVSI010000032.1:0-5184 GCF_030209255.1 Pseudomonas sp. CFBP2511
CCCGTCTTCCAGCTTGCGGCTCTGCCGCCAGACGTAATCGCCGGTCAGGTTGACGTGCTCCCAGCCCAACGGCGACAGATACTGATACAGGTCGGGGTTGTAAGCCGGAATCTCAGAAATTTCCGTCACCCTTTTAAGTCCCCCAGGCGGGGGGCTCGACGAGAGCGACAGACCTTGTGTGTAGAAGTTTCAAAATGCTTATGCATCAAGAGACAGTGCCCTGCCCGAAGATATTTACATTCGGTGTGCCTTGGGCGTATACGCCCAAGGCTTGAGGCAGGGAGTTATTGGTTAATTCTGCGGTCTTCGTGTGCGAGCATCGTAAGGCGTCTCTGTAATTCAACAAGGTCAGCTCTTGCTTGGCGCAGCTGTTGTGTTGTATTCGCTATTTCGTCAGGATTGGCCTCTTCTGTAGCGTCTTCAAGCTCTTCAGTAAGGTCGTTAACAAAGGTTTGTTTGTCCTGTATTTCTTGTCTCAATTCAGCAGCGGCCCCACGTGGGCAGACTTGTATGTCGCGTGACGATGAGCCGACATGAGAGACTCGTTTGCCCCCGCCTAATAGGGAGTTGGGTGTAACCGGGATTTCTAGCCCACCAACCGCAGGTTTGAAGTTTCGTTGTTGGAGCTGGTTGAGAGCGTTCAGGTGGGGGCTGTTGGAAGGGCCCGCGTGGGTGTTGATGTCTAAGCGTTGAGCATCAAAAGCTTTAACTAAAATTGTGTTCTGCCGGTCTTGGTGAGCTGGCCTCTCACCCAATTGGCGCAGTCGCTGCGCCTGCATGCTTAGTCTTGCCCCCGGCTTTTGTAGTCCTTCTGAAGCTTGGTTGATTGCGGTTGTGGTGGCATGTGGCGAGGAATTGGCGGGAGAGGAGGCGAAATGGTTTGGCGCTTCCTCCGCAGGGGTCGTGTAGTTGAAACTGGAATTAACTGAACTGGTTGAAATACGATTCATTGGGAAACCTATTTTTCAAAGGATTTACGGCGCAGAAGCACGTCTGCGGTCGTCATTTTTACCCTTGTGGAGAGGACGGAAGTGTTAGTGGAGCCGCACTAGCCGGCAGTTCCCAGTCTGCGCAGAAATATTTTCTCTCTCTGGCAAGATGTTGAAGTTCACCTTCGGATAGCAATGAACAGGGCAGCCTGCGGCTGCAAATCGCCCGTTCTTGCGATCGCGTAGCAGCAGAAACTGTCGCTGTCGCCGGTCTTCGAATTCGTCACGCGCTATTTATAAGGCCACGCGCAACAAAATGTCTTGAATGCCTTGCAACACCACCTTAGCTACGCCACTGGACGTCTCGGTCAATTCCGATAGGGGGGGCTACAGAATTCGGAAATAATCGTACGCAAGGTTTTCGAGCGTATTCCAGTCTACGATTTACTAGGTTTCGAAGGTTTGCCATCAGCCGCTCCGTAAGGTTGGGCTATACCCTATCCGGATGTCAGGTAGTCGTGTGTCATAGCGTCAGAATAGAGTCCTATTTAGAATTTATTGACGTTATCGAGTGAAGGTCTTAGATTTCAACCTGACAGAATTCAGTTTGAGGTATGAAATGTCGCAGGTTTATCACAAGCCATTGAGCCGTACAGCGTTGAGGGCGCGCCTGTGGGACTGCAACGCTCGTCGCGCTCGTGCCGATGCGATGGCCACACTCAGCGTGTGCCGCTGGCTGTGTAGCGGGGTACGTTAGAAAATGCAGGGACATCGTATCGGCTATGTCCGGGTGAGTAGCTACGACCAAAACCCGGAACGCCAATTGGAGCAGACCGAGGTAAGCAAGCTGTTCACCGACAAAGCCTCTGGCAAGGATACCCAGCGTCCGCAATTGGAAGCCATGCTTGGCTTCGTCCGTGAAGGTGATACGGTCGTGGTGCACAGCATGGATCGCTTGGCCCGCAACCTGGATGACCTGCGCCTTCTTGTGCAAAGGCTGACCAAGCGCGGCGTTCGTATCGAATTTTTGAAAGAAGGCTTGGTATTCACCGGCGACGATTCGCCAATGGCCAATTTAATGCTGTCGGTCATGGGGGCTTTTGCGGAGTTCGAGCGAGCGCTTATTCGCGAGCGACAGCGCGAGGGCATTGCCTTGGCCAAGCAACGTGGCGCTTATCGGGGCCGCAGGAAAGCCCTGTCCGTCGAGCAGGCTGTTGCAGTCCGGGCTCGGGCCGCTGCCGGCGAGCCAAAGGTCCAGTTAGCTCGTGAATTCGGTATAAGTAGGGAAACTCTCTACCAGTACCTACGTCCGGATGACTGATACATGCCCCGTCGCTCAATACTCTCTGCCTCTGAGCGCGACACGTTGCTTGCGCTGCCGGAAAGCCAAGACGACCTGATCCGCTATTACACCTTTAACGAATCCGACCTGTCGCTGATCCGTCAGCGACGAGGTGATGCCAATCGCCTCGGCTTTGCGGTGCAGCTCTGCTTGCTTCGCTACCCCGGATACGCGCTGGCCAGCGACAGCGTGCTGCCCGATCCGGTCATTGAGTGGATAGCCCGACAGGTTCAGGCAGCTCCAGAAAGTTGGGCGAAGTACGGTCAGCGCGATGTCACCCGTCGAGAGCACGCCCAGGAACTGCGTGCCTACCTGAGTTTGCTGCCGTTCGGATTGTCGGATTTCCGTGCCCTTGTACGCGAGTTGACCGGCCTGGCCCAGCAGACCGACAGAGGCCTGTTGCTGGCTGGGCAGGCGTTGGAGAGTCTGCGTCAGCAACGGCGGATCTTGCCGCCCCTTATGGTGATTGATCGAGCCTGCTCCGAGGCAGTGGCCAGATCCAACCGGAGGATTTATCGTGCTTTGATCGAGCCGCTGAACCAGCAGCATCGTAATAAGCTTGACGAACTATTGACCGTTAAGGCAGGCAGCAACAGCACTTGGTTGACCTGGCTACGCCAGTCACCATTGAAACCGAATTCACGGCACATGATGGAGCACATCGAGCGGCTGAAGATTTTCCAACTGGTTGCGCTGCCTGAAGGGCTTGATCGGAGCATCCATCAGAACCGCCTGTTGAAGCTGGCCCGGGAAGGTGGGCAGATGACACCTCGGGATCTGGGCAAGTTCGAGAATGAGCGGCGCTACGCCACCCTGGTGGCCGTCGTGCTGGAAAGCACCGCTACGGTGACGGATGAACTGGTGGATCTGCACGACCGTATTCTGGTCAAGCTGTTCAGCAGTGCCAGGAACAAGCATCAGCAGCAATTTCAGAAGCAGGGTAAAGCGATCAACGACAAGGTGCGCTTGTACTCGAAGATCGGACAGGCTCTGCTGGACGCCAAAGCCTCGGGTGAAGATCCCTTCGCCGCCATCGAGGCGGTCATGCCTTGGGATGAATTCGCTCAAAGCGTCACTGATGCCGAGCTGCTTGCCCGCCCAGAGGCCTTCGACCATCTGCACCTGGTCAGCGAGAACTTCAATACGCTGCGCCGCTACACTCCGGCCTTTCTGGAGGTTCTTCAGCTGCGGGCCGCCCCAGCTGCGCAACGTGTGCTGGATGCCATCCAGCAGCTGCGCGAGATGAACGTAGACAATTTGCGCAAGGTGCCGTCGGACGCCCCGACCGCGTTCATCAAGCCCCGCTGGAAACCGCTGGTAATCACGCAGGAAGGGATCGATCGTCGTTTTTACGAAATCTGCGCCCTGTCCGAGCTGAAAAATGCGCTGCGCTCCGGTGACATCTGGGTTAAGGGTTCCCGGCAGTTCCGTGACTTTGAAGATTACCTGCTGCCACCCGCACAGTTTGCCGCGCTCAAAAAGGAACAGGCGCTGCCATTAGCGATCAACCCCAACAGCGACCAGTACCTGGAAGAGCGCTTGCAGCTGCTGGATAAGCAGTTGGCCACCGTCGCCAAGCTAGCCAAGGACAATGAACTACCCGACGCGATCCTCACCGAGTCCGGACTGAAGATTACACCGCTGGATGCGGCGGTACCGGACACCGCCCAAGCGCTGATCGACAAGACCAGTCAGCTACTGCCACGCATCAAAATCACCGAGCTGCTGATGGATGTGGACGAGTGGACGGGATTTACCCGTCACTTTACACACCTGAAGGATGGGGCCCTGGCCAAGGATAAAACCCTGCTATTGTCCGCAATCCTCGGCGATGCAATCAACATCGGACTGACCAAAATGGCCGATTCGAGTCCGGGCATGACTTACGCCAAGTTGTCGTGGCTGCAAGCTTGGCACATCCGCGACGAAACATACGCGGCGGCACTTGCCGAACTGGTCAACAGCCAGTTCAGTCATTCCTTCGCTGCCAACTGGGGAGACGGCACCACCTCATCGTCCGATGGCCAGCGCTTCCGCGCAGGCGGTCGAGGCGAAAGCACCGGGCATGTCAACCCGAAGTACGGCAATGAACCG
The DNA here is from genome assembly GCF_030209255.1 of Pseudomonas sp. CFBP2511. Classification (NCBI taxonomy): domain Bacteria; kingdom Pseudomonadati; phylum Pseudomonadota; class Gammaproteobacteria; order Pseudomonadales; family Pseudomonadaceae; genus Pseudomonas; species Pseudomonas sp. CFBP2511. The sequence continues at coordinate 4,366 of NZ_JARVSI010000032.1, forward strand.
GGGCGGTTGTTCTATACCCACATCTCTGATCAGTACGCACCGTTCAGCACTCGCGTGGTGAATGTCGGTGTCCGCGATTCAACCTATGTGCTCGATGGATTGCTGTATCACGAGTCAGATCTGCGGATCGAGGAGCACTACACTGATACTGCGGGCTTTACCGATCATGTGTTCGCCTTGATGCACCTGCTGGGCTTTCGTTTTGCCCCGCGCATCCGCGACCTTGGAGAAACCAAGCTGTATGTGCCACAGAGCGTGCAGGAATACCCGACACTGCGCCCAATGATCGGCGGCACGCTGAACATCAAGCACGTTCGCGCTCACTGGGACGAGATCCTGCGTCTGGCCGCTTCGATCAAACAAGGCACCGTCACCGCCTCGTTGATGTTGCGCAAACTGGGCAGTTACCCACGCCAGAACGGACTAGCCGTGGCCCTGCGGGAGTTGGGCCGGATCGAGCGCACGCTGTTTATCCTGGACTGGCTGCAAAGTGTCGAGCTGCGCCGCCGTGTGCATGCAGGCCTGAACAAAGGCGAGGCGCGCAACGCCTTGGCCAGGGCGGTGTTCTTCAATCGCCTCGGTGAAATCAGAGATCGGAGCTTCGAGCAGCAGCGCTATAGGGCCAGCGGATTGAACCTGGTGACCGCCGCCATCGTGCTGTGGAACACGGTCTACCTGGAGCGGGCCACCCAAGGGCTGACTGAGGCCGGAAAGCCTGTGAATACCGATCTGTATAAGTACCTGTCGCCGTTGGGTTGGGAGCACATCAACCTGACCGGCGATTACGTCTGGCGGCAGAGCCGCAAGCTGGAAGACGGA
>NZ_JARVSI010000046.1:0-4024 GCF_030209255.1 Pseudomonas sp. CFBP2511
TGACCAACCCGTTGACCAGATTGTCACCCAGACTACCGCCGTTAACGGCAGTGTTGATCGCTCCCGAAGCCAGACCTTGTGCACCGGCATGAAGAGCAAAGCCACCCGCCCCGCTCCATGTGGAGAGGTCGAACCCCCCAACTGCGGGTCAATGACGCCAGCGGTGAAGCCTGCGGTAAGACCTGAAGTTGCACTCAGTTTTTACGGCCGCCCTCTATTAAAATGCCCATCCAGAACGTGATCGAAACCCGCAGATACAGGATTGCTGTTATCACGAAGAGGGGTCGTTTCCGTACGACCATTGGCAATGTTTATACGAAACTGTACTCGACCTGGGATCTGAGTAGCTTCTCCTGTCGCTTTTGCACCTATTCAACTCTTCAATGCTGGCAAAGACAGCACTTCATCGTACTGGGGCCAGTCTTCCCTTGCGCGCTTTAGCACACCTTGCATCAACTCGTCCAACTCAGGCACTGGTTGCTCGGGTGGCAATTGGTCAAAGGGTGCGGCCAGCAGCGGATGATGAATCTTCTGCGGATTGGCTAAACCTTCCCACTGGCGCAGGCGCAGGATATAGAGAATTTCCACCGGCACGCGCTCCAAGTGCCAGTCCTGATTGAAGTCGTAGGAATTCTTCTGGCTCTCTTTGCCGGCTTGCCAAGTGTGGCGGTCAAACGCGGCCAACAGGCAGGGCATCAGGTCGTCGGGGCTGGGAGTGCGCCACTTGGCCAACAAGGCTTCGTAGATGGGTTCGTCGTAAGCATAAGCAGGCCATTGATGCGAGACATCGCCCACCCAATCGGCAAACACACGCAGCATAAACGCTTGGGCGCGGCGGTGTTGCTCTTCGTACTCAATCACTAATTGATGCCCACGGTTGAGGGCCGCATGGGTGAGATAGCCCTGATGGATGACGGCATCCTTCCAGCCTAGGATCGCCATGGCGGCCATCATATTGGTGGCGGTTTGGATGCTGTAGTTTTGGCGGCGTCGATCATTGCCTGCCGCTTTGGCAATAATGTCGAACTGGCCCGCCCAGAAGAACAACTGCCAAATTCCTACTTGGTAATAGCGCAGCCAATGGGCCAATTCCAGAAGCCATTGCGGGTTATCTGGTGCGGTTGCCAATACCTTGTGGGCTCGTGTGACGGCCATCCATTCGGAGCTACTACGCGTAACGTTGTCACTATTCGGTACAGGCATTGATGGCTTCGCAAATGCATCGCCGCGCTCAACATATTCACGGATGCCATTCAACTCGTATTCATTTGAGACGTGTGGTCCCTTGGCTATGCGCCCCAGCACACTTTTGTAGGAGGGCCATTTGGGGTTTACGCCCGAGCGCTCGCACTGAATTACTTCTTGGTCCATGGTTCCACCTTAAATTCTGCTACACCTGTTTTACTGGGGGCGGGAACACCGACTTTGACTGTTACACCTTGAACCTTGGCTTTTCCTGAATCCAACGCCGCTTGCAAATATTCCACCATTCTGCCTTACCGCCAACTTTATTCTCTATGACATGATGGGCATCGTAATTTCTAGTAGTCTGACTTCCACATTTATCAATGTACGTTTCTTTCGGCCAGCTCGCGCCTTTTTTTTCCACTCTACTCGCAGACTTGGCAACTTACTGTCAAACTCTGTCCTGTTCAACTTAACATCTTCTTTAGAAGCGTGAATAAGTGTTCTCTCGCAGATCAGCTTTCAAAAGCTCCAATTGTTGAGGGGTGAACTGCCTGCCGGTCAAACTCTGGATATCCGTAAGATACAACTTTGCATCCTTGGCCAACTGAGTACCCAGAAGCCCTGTCGCGGCCTCGCCATTTTGAGCAGTGCTTCCTACAGTACTTGCAGTAGATTTTGCACCGAGGTTATCGCCCTTATCTCACAGGCCTAAAATCATCAATTGACTTTTTTTCTCTTTCAATAAAGACGCAATGAAATCGGGATTAAAGCTCATCAAAAAATCAATAGCATCATAAATTTTCCAGCGATGCACTTCGGGATGATCAATTATGGCGGCAAGGTGCTCTTCAACAAGAGGTACATACTCTGAGTAGTTCTTCCTCTTCACCAAATCAAAAATCCTTACTATTTCGAACGGTTTACTACTCGCCAAAGTAATAATCTTCGATAGCGGAGAATAGATCTGGACTCTAGCCGCCTCGACTTCCCCACGATCAGCCACAGTGGCAAAATACCGAGTAACAGCCAAGAGTATTTGACGATAAGTGTCGTCGTACCCATGTAGTCGATGGGAATAGGTTCCTTCGATGCCTTCGGTTTTTTCCATACTCCCTTCCAAAGCGATCAAGCCTTCATAGACGCCCCAACTGGTCAGTAGTTTCGCAGCCAAGAATTGCTTCTCATTGTTACTCGCATGACGGAGCAAATCCAGCACAGCGTCAATTCTTTCCTATGGAATATCCTCTGGATCCAAATCTCCTGCCGTCACGGCATAATCTGCATGCTCTGGAATGCTATTTAACAGTTCGTATGTTTTCGGCTCCATAAAAAATACCTATTTTTTTACTCTTTTAATATAGTCGGTCGGCACACAGCCCATAATCAAACATTCACCATCGCGCTTAGCATTCCCCAGATCTCTCTCCGCGTTAATCAACGAATCGCTATTATTCTCAGATGGGTTTCTTGTATACCTTGCACGTGCTGCATCCAGTTTCGATTGCAATTCCGCTGTCACCTGTTGATTCGTCAAAAATTTGGTATCTGGCAGTGCGCCGGAATCAATGTCCCGCTGTAAGCGCTTAACGTCGATCTCAATTTCATCAGCACCATAGTTTTTCGGGTTCGACGCTGCAATTGGATCAGTAACAGATATATGGCGAATTCTCAGAATTGCCACCACGCACGTGCGTTTGGACGCTGCCAGTCCCGTTGATGTTGGGTGGAGCCAAATCGCCGTTTTCATTGATATACGTTTTGGGTTTGCCGTTTCCGTTGACCGTTGCGCTGAAATCGTTATCGCTGCGCACAACGATCTGGCCTGGCCCTTTTGCACCTCTTAAAGCGCAACGCTAACAATCAGCACGCCGCACGCCGCTCAACTAAGGACTTGATGTACTTCAGCTGTTCCAAGATAAAATCAGAAAAGCTTGACGCCAACACATCAACCCCATCCAATTCGGAACTAACCTCTACAACTTGCCAATTATTTTTTGCGTCGAAAGCATATAGCATATCACTAGAGTTTCCACCGAATACGTAAATACCCTCATAGCCCTCAATTTCCCGGCCGCATATAGTCGAATATTTCTCCGGACCATCATCAAGATGAAATGCCGCGTCTAACTCCCCGAAACCAAACTCGGTGAGAAATTCCAGATAGTCAGCTGGAACCTGCTGACGATGTGACTCATCAACATTGCATAACGTCGCACTCGTGTCTGTTATGCGGTAGCCGTAATTACCCTCATAGTCCTCTGAGGACGTCACAGTATCAACCAACGATTTTAACTCTTCTTTATTTTTCATAATCATTTACCAAATATTTTTTCCGCTGGCCCTTGGGCCCTGTGAATACCACCTTGGTGCTCCACGCCTCTCATGGCAGGTGTAATATTCCACCACTCTGCCTTACCGCCAAATTTATTTTCGATAACATGATGGGCATCGTAATTTCTAGTAGCCTGATTTCCATATTTATCAATGTACGTTTCTTTCGGCCAGCTCGCCCCTGTGTTTTTTTCCCACTCTGCTCGCAGACTTGGCAACTTACTATCAAACTCTGCCCTGTTCAACTTAACCTCCTCTTTAGATAAGCGTGAATAAGTATTCTCTCGCAGGTCAGCTTTCAAAAGCTCCAATTGTTGAGGGGTGAACTGCCTACCGGTCAAACTCTGGATATCCGTAAGATACGATTTTACATCCTTGGCCAACTGAGTACTCAGAAGCCCTGTCGCGGCCTCGCCATTTTGAACAGTGCTTCCTACAGTACTTGCAGTAGCTTTTGCACCGTTCCCCAAAACCTCCCGTTCAACAAGTGTACCCGCTTCTGAAT
>NZ_JARVSI010000043.1:0-1354 GCF_030209255.1 Pseudomonas sp. CFBP2511
GCAAATGTATGGTCAGCCCACCTCCTGCAATCGCAGTTCGATGAGCGGTAAAGCATGCTTGCGCTAATGTATCCGGGCTCATTCTGGGCAATTTCGCTGCCCGGCCCTTGATGAGTATTCGCCGCCTTACTGTCCTCAAAAATCCCTAAAGCCTCGAAGGCTGCTTTGCCTATCAGGTTTTCAGTCTGGCCATGAGCTGTTTATCGTCATCATCACTGCGTCGCAAAAGCCGGTACGCCTATGTCCTACTCAGATCATTGATGCGTTGTAAGTGCTACCTCGTCTGAGCACCGCCCATACGATTCTTGCCAGCTTGTTCGCTAAAGCACATGCCACCTTGTTCGGATGCTTGCGTGCCAACAAGTCTCTTACCCACTGCCCAAGGGCATCATCGCGGCGTTCTATTCGAATCATGAGCGCTCGAGAACCTTGCACCAACAGGGTTCGCAGGTGCCTGTCACCTCGCTTGCTGATACCCAGCAATACGGGTCTCCCGCCTGTAGAGAACTGTCTGGGAACCAGCCCCAGAAAAGCGGAAAGGTCTCGTGAGGCTCGAAAATTGGAAGCGTCACCCAGATCCGCTACAAATGCGCTGGCGGTAATAGGACCAATGCCAGGAATCGTCATCAAGCGTGTACCAGCATCGTCTTGCGCCAGTTGCTGCTTGATTTGCGCATCACAGGCCTTTATTTCGGTATCAAGGCGATGAATATCCTCCAGCAAATGCTCCATGACCCTTTTGAACTGCAGCGGCAGGTCGCTACGTGAATCGTCAATCAGCTCAGGCACTTTGGCGATCGCTGCCTTGGTGGCTGGCAAGGCAATTCCGAACTCAAGCAAAAAACCATGCACCCTGTTGATGGCTTCAGTACGGTGGCAAACCAGTGACTCGCGAAGACGATGTTGTACAGAAAGTACCTGCTGCTCCACAGTCTTGACGGCAACGTAATGAGTACGTGGTCTGGAGGCCGCCTCGCATATAGCTTCGGCATCGATGAAGTCATTCTTGTTGCCCGTCACGTAGGGCTTCACATGTTGCGGAGCAATCAACTTCACCCGGTGCCCCAGCGAGGCGAGTTTCCTGGCAAGCCAGTGAGAGCCACCGCACGACTCCATTGCAATGGTGCAGGGTTCAATCTGAGCCGCAAACTGCAGAAGGCGATTGCGATTGAAGCACTTGCGTAATACTTGGTGGCCGCCTGCATCATGGCCTATGAGGTGAAAACTGTTTTTACCAATGTCGATGCCTAAGAGCTTGAGGCCGTTTTTCATGAGTGATCTCCTCGACGTTAGAGAGAAACCCGGAAAGTGTAGACACTCCGGGTTTCTCGGATCGGGCTGACCATCTCATTAT
>NZ_JARVSI010000005.1:0-1303 GCF_030209255.1 Pseudomonas sp. CFBP2511
GCGCTGGGCATGGCCACCCTCAGCCACGTGGTGCCCTGCGGAAGGCTGTCGCCGCGCTGCCAGTGGAATCTGATCTGGATGCGCGCCAGTTCATCGGTAAACACCTCTTCGCCCTGTGGCCCGACCACAATGGCAGTATGTGGACCATGGATCAGCGGGCGGGGCACGGTGATCGGATGGCGATACGGAATCTTGTGACGAATGCACTCAAACTCGTTTGTGTAGCCTGCGTCTTCATCCGAGAGGTAATTGTTGCAGCCCTCGTGCCTGACCGATAACAGCAGAAAACGGCGATCTTCGGCAGAACCGCGGTCGTGATCAAAGTGCTGGGTCAATTCAAAGGTATGGCCGGGGTACATGGCGCGGCAGTTACTGTGGCCGGTGAATGTCTTGCCCTGCACTTCAATCGCTTCAAGGCGCTGACGCACCAGATGTTCGCCGTCAGCGAACGTGCCGTGGCTGTAGTGATCGAGGAAGTCATACACTTCGTACGATTCGACGTTGCCCTGCTCGTTGAGGCTGGGCATACCCACAGGCAACTGATTACGCGGTTGCTTGTAATCGTATGTCTGAATGGACATGCGCCCTGATTGCAGGCGTCGGTGGCTGCTCCATTCAGTAATCGAGTCTGAAGTCTCGGTCACGGACGCCGTGTGATAACGGATTTGCGGCTGTTGTGGCAGCGGCACGAGGTCGCGCGAGTGATCAAGAATGATTAGCGTGTGCTTTTCTTTATCGTGATCAAAATAGAAGAACAACCCTTCGTGTTCCAGCAGTCGCAGAACAAATGTCAGGTCGCTTTCACGGTATTGCGTGATGTAGCTGTGCGTCTTGAGAGGCTGGCTGAGTTGAAACTCAAAGTCGGGCAATGCGCCGTAGGCTTCAAATACCGTGCGTATAACGGCTTCGATGGTCTGTTCCTGGAAAATCCGCGAGTCGATACGCCGCGAGAGCATCCATAGCCAAGGACTGAGTGTGGCGCTGTAGCGGGCCAGGCCGCCGTCACTGCCTTGCAGGCTGAACGCACTGATATAGCCATTGATGTAGCGCGCTTCGCCGGTGGCCAGTTCTATCGCCAATTGCGCCGGCTGGCCGATCTGCGACTTGAGCTCAATGCCCGCATCGCGGCTGATCATCGACAACTCAAAGCTGAACAGTTCGGACAGGCATTCGGTGCCGGTAAACTTTTCCAGCAACAGTTCCTGTTCGTCTCGGGCAACGGTCGACAACTTGATCAGGCGACGGTTTTGTGGCGCGAATACAGCCGTTAGATCCTTTAACATTGTTGCTCCGATATAAAACC
>NZ_JARVSI010000041.1:0-1107 GCF_030209255.1 Pseudomonas sp. CFBP2511
GCTCTTGGCCGGGGCTTGGTTCACGACAGCCGATGAGGCGAAGCCGAGCACGCCATTATCGACATTGCTTACGCCGCGCTTCTTTCGCTGTTGATCAACTGTGGCCTGAACGAGGGTGTGCGTCCAAAAGAAAGCCCGGCGTATGGCCGGGCGTTTCTATGCCTGCGGGCAAGTCACTTGCCGCAGTTCAACGAGGCGAGAGCCCAGCCATATTTAGCGTTCGGCAGAGGTGCCGCAGTGAACGTGCAAACGTGTCCATCAGCCTCGGCCTTGACGATCATGTCCGACCCTTGTCCGCGACTTTCAGACGTTTTCACGTCTCTGGGAGCAACCTCATAGAACTGGGTCATGAAGCTTACCGCGAGGGGAGTGGGACCAGTTTCCGGCACGGCGAAGGCTGGCTGTACCAGCAAGCAAGGCAGGAGCAGTAATTTAGCTAAGTTAGATTTCATTCAACGTCTCTCTATCTAGATTCGTTTAAGCAGTTTCATCAGCGCTTCGGCAACGCATGGCGGCGCAAGTTCGCCTGCGTAGCGCAGTAGCAAAGGTCGATAAATTGGATTTAGGATCTGTGTATACGTGAGGCTTCTAATCGTCTTAAATTCGCGCTCGGACATGATCGCTTAACTCAGAATATGGGAGGTCATATCCCAAACCGTCACCGATGGCGTGACGGTATAGGACGGAAGCGGCGGGCTGGCCCGCCGCTTTGCCTTACAGGCTGAATGGAGCTGCGCTGTACCCACCAAGCTGCGCGATGGCCATCGATCGAATGGTACGGATCTCATACGCAGCTTGGTGGTAGTGGAAGCCTTGACTATCGCAAACCTGGCTTTCGTAGGTTTCGATCAGTTTCAAGACTTCGACTGGAGATGGCACGTCGACCTGGACCATCTGCCAACCTTCCAGCAGCAAGCCCGGTTCGTCCATATTCGCTTCGTTGTGGGCTTCGATAGCGGAGTCTTTGAGCACCTGAGCCAACTCACCCGACTTTTCCAGCATGTCTGCCGAGTCCCACAACGTGCCGTGCGCGAATGCAACGATTGCAGATATAGGGGAGCCTAGAGAATTCGGAAAAAATCGTACGCTAAGGTTTTCCGAGCTGTC
>NZ_JARVSI010000013.1:0-1044 GCF_030209255.1 Pseudomonas sp. CFBP2511
TCAGCCCAAAAACAGCCGATACGCCGGGTTCTCGCTCTCGTCCCAATACCGATAACCAATCTCGTCCAGCGCCGCGCCTACCAGGTGCCGCTCTTCCTCGGGCACCACCAGACCCGCCACCACCCGGCCATCCGCTGCCCCGTGGTTGCGGTAGTGGAACATCGAGATGGTCCAGCGCCCGCCCAGCCGGTTGAGGAAGTTGAACAGCGCGCCCGGCCTCTCCGGGAACTCGAAACGCAACACCACCTCATCGTTGACCCGCTCGGCATGCCCGCCAACCATGTGGCGGATGTGCAGTTTGGCCAGTTCGTTGTCGGTCAGGTCCAGCACCGGAAAACCCTGCCCGGTGAGACTGGCGACCAGCGCGCTGCGTGGATCGTTCTCCGGGTGAGTCTGCACGCCGACGAAGATATGGGCTTCACGGTCAGTGTGGTAGCGGTAGTTGAATTCAGTGATCTGGCGCTTGCCGATTGCTTCGCAGAACGCCTTGAAACTGCCCGGCTGCTCGGGAATGGTCACGGCAATGATCGCCTCGCGGCCTTCGCCCAGTTCGGCACGCTCGGCCACGTGGCGCAGGCGGTCAAAGTTGACGTTGGCGCCGGAGTCGATGGCCACCAGCGTCTGGCCGGTCACGCCGCGCTGCTCGACGTACTTCTTGATGCCTGCAACACCCAGCGCACCCGCAGGCTCGGTGATCGAGCGGGTGTCGTCGTAGATGTCCTTGATCGCCGCGCAGATCTCGTCAGTGCTGACGGTGATCACTTCATCGACGTAATGACGGCACACTTCAAAGGTGTGATAACCGATCTGCGCCACCGCCACGCCATCGGCAAACAGCCCGACCTGGCTCAACACCACGCGCTCGCCCGCCGCCATCGCCGCTTGCAGGCAGTTGGAGTCGTCGGGCTCGACGCCGATGACCTTGATCTCAGGCCGCAGGTATTTCACGTACGCTGCGATCCCCGCAATCAAGCCGCCGCCACCGACCGGTACAAAGATCGCGTCCAGCTTCCCCGGCTGCTGACGGAGGATTTCCATCGCCAC